>NZ_FCNU01000006.1 GCF_001545115.1 Candidatus Protochlamydia phocaeensis | reverse complement strand
CAAGCGCTGATTTTTACACGTGAATTAACGAGATTTACGATTCATTTAAACTTTTTCGCTTGGTGGCATTAGAGAAAGGGAAATACCTGATCCCATCCCGAACTCAGAAGTCAAGCCTTTCATCGCCAATGGTACTGCACACAAGAGTGTGGGAGAGTAGGTCGCCGCCAAGCTTTTCTTTCATGGCCTTAAAGCATCCGCTTTAAGGCCTTTTTTTGCCTGCAACCGATTTGCAATTTTCCTGGTTTTAGCCTTTAAATTTTTTTGATTTGTTCTTTTCCTTTACATTCATTTTCATTCTAGACAGCTGTATCAACAATAATGATGGGAAGATGATGTTTTTTGGCCATTTCTGTTAATTCTTTAAATTGTTGAATAACGGTTGGATCTTTTTCTTGCTTTAATTTTTCGAAAGCATAGCGGCTCATCAAAATGCTTGCTATTTGAATGGGGCGAGCCCCTACTTTTTTAGCTTCAGCATGGGATAGGGCTTCGAGTTCATTATAAGAAAAATCGCGGGTAAAAGATAAGAGTTCTGTTGGTCCAAACATTCGATTCAATTTAGTCAATTGAAGATTTGTGAGATGATAAGGGAATAAACGACGTCTTAAATTTTCTCCAAGATGTTTGGTGATCACATTATGAAAAAGCAGTTTAAGCCGTAAACCAATTGTCGCTTTTTCCAATAGTTTAGATGTTAGATCGTGCGTGTCTATAAACGCTTCGAAGTTATCTCGAAAGGTTAAAATTTCT
Source organism: Candidatus Protochlamydia phocaeensis (assembly GCF_001545115.1). Classification (NCBI taxonomy): domain Bacteria; kingdom Pseudomonadati; phylum Chlamydiota; class Chlamydiia; order Parachlamydiales; family Parachlamydiaceae; genus Candidatus Protochlamydia; species Candidatus Protochlamydia phocaeensis. The sequence goes on along the minus strand of NZ_FCNU01000006.1, from coordinate 1,728 downwards.
TTCCTAAGATTTTCGTCTTTAATGCTTTTAGATAAGTGAACAAGTTCTTTGATTTCATCTCTAATGTTATAAAAAACCTCTCCCTTTACGATTCCGGAATCAAGAGTTTTTAATTCTTCCTCATGACCTGTCTTTTTCCTCAACTCTTCTAACTCGCTTGTTGCCTCCTCCTTTTCCTCAACACTTAAATTTTTTTTCTGAAGTCGCCCTTCCAATTTATAAATTCTATCTGTATTGGAAGAGGGGGAAGGTAAATAGGCATCATAATTTAAATGTTGGTAACATTTTTGTTGCAGATCTTGAACCAGAAAACCCAAAACAGTGATTATTTTTTGCATTTTAATATGCGATTCGACTTTGACGCGATCATTGCCTCCTTTAGTCGCAATATGTGGATCACGATTGTAAGTCGGACTTCCTACGTCATGGGGATAATTGCGGTAAAAGTTTTCAGGGTCTACACTTAATCCTAAAGCCACATAGTAATCCTGATGAGACATAGGATCGTCTGGGTTATCCTCGGATGGATCATTGCTATGAAAGAACATTTTTCCTTTTTCAAAAAGAGAAGCACTAATTTTAATATTATCATCAAAAAATTTCTTTTTGTCTGTTAGGATTAAAGGCGCCGTTTGCATTTTTGTTGCATGTACGACAACAGGCTGGTCAAGGCTAGCCCCATCATGCACTTCAAAGCTTTCTCCTCCCAAGGAAACGGATATCTTAGGCAAAGAAGACGTTAAATGAGTAGAACGAGAAGAATGTTCGATTAATTCGTAGCCAATCTTGGCTTTTGCCATTTGCGGTAAACGAAATTTTTCTAAATCATTAATAAATTTTTTCTGCTTGCCCGTGAAAAAATTACTCTTTGACTTTAAAATTTTTAAAACTCTTTCAACCGAAGGCTGACTTCTAATCATGTTAGAAGGATCGGAAGGCTTCCTTAAAGCAATTATTTTTTGAGATTTGACAGATTTAGAACCGGGATTAATAAAATTTTTAATTCTTTCTAACCAGTTCCTAGAAACTTTTTCCGCTTTTCCGCTTGCACTCTTTCTCGCCTCTCTAATAGAGGCTAGAATTGGATTAGATTTAACTTCTCGCAGTTCTTTTCTAGTTTCTTCCTGTCTCTTTTCTATCATTTTATTTAATAGAACATCATCCCACGTATTGAAGGAATTATCTTGTATGTTCATATTAACCTTCCGATTGAAATAATTTAATTATTTTTAAATGAATGTATTTTAAAATGCGGTAATTCTTATTTTTTAATTATACTATATTTTCTTTTTTATATCATTTAGGCGCATTAAATATTTTTTATCTCATTGCAATTTAGAAGCATTTTATAAGTTTTTAGGTAAAAAAGAATTAATTCCTATTTAGATAGAGTCTTAAAATCATCATAGTCATTAGTTAGACTACCAAATCACACTCATCTATTTATTTTTTAATATTAAAAAAGAATCCATCACATAAAGATTAAAACAATTAATTTAATTAAACTCACCCCAAAGGATTAACGATCATGATAAATTCTGTCCCTATTTTTATCTTAGAAGGAAATCAGTTCATTAGCATTAATAATTGCTTACCTTCTCAGAGCCTGTTAAAAAACCTTATTTTCAATTATCCTTTATGAGGATTCATGAGAGGATTTTGAATGAGAAAGAAATATTCTAGCGATTTATCGGATGAGGAGTGGCAACTAATAGAACACTTATTTCA
>NZ_FCNU01000005.1 GCF_001545115.1 Candidatus Protochlamydia phocaeensis | reverse complement strand
AATAATGCAATCTCTAAAATATCTCCATCAGAAAAGGTAAAAATTACCTTCTTTTTTAATTCCGCATATTTCTTCTTCAATAATTTTGTTTCTGGATGTGTTAAATCAGCCGCAAAATTCACGGAATTAATTATAGAAAGTGAATCATCTTGATCTTCAAAAGATTGAAGCTTATCCCATAAATACTCTTTTTCTTCTTCCAATGATTGAAAGCTTACAGAAGGAAAAAAATATTTTAATTTAAGTTTTGATTGTCCTTTAAATCGGCAGATTTCATCTCTTCTTTCGTACAAACATGCATTATGCTCTCCATATCCAAGCAAAACACCCCATAAAATTTCACTATTTTGAATTGTTGCTTGGAGAGTTGCTCTGCCAGACTCTATGTCCTCTAATAAATTTTGAGGGGAAATGTCAAATCCTAAAATTTTATCAAATAAAATTTTGTGCTTTTTTAAAGTATTTAAAAAAGATGTTTTATTTATTAAAATAACAAATTTAATATCTGGAAAGTTTAAAGATTTTTCTTCTATAAGAAGAAAATGTTTCATTGAAAATAAAGAACTATATTTTTTCCATGTGCTCCATTTTTTCCAAAAAATTCCTCCATTTTTATCTCCGCTAAGGATATTCTGCCAAGGAGTGAGAGTGAAATGCCCGGATAAAGATATAGGCTTATCACCAAGAATTGTGTATCCAAAATGGTCTTTATAAATAAATTGTTTAAATATAGATCTTATATCTTCTTTATCTTCTAGTGGTATTTGATCTAATAAATCTTGAACATTCGCTTGAATTTTAAAATTATAAATCAAAGCAACCAGAAGATAAAGAATCCATTTCATTTCTTAACTCCCTGTTTCATCTCTTCGCATTTTGCAATTTTTACATTTTGCTCTTGCTCCAGGATTCATATAATTATAGTAACCACAATTATTGCAACGCCATTCTCCGCCTTCTCTTGCACATTGATGATTTTCGAAATAAACACCTTGATCATCAACTGAAATCCCTGAAACTGAAAACATAAATCCATTTAAATTAATATAAATACCATTAGGAGCTACATATACACTTCCGGAAGGCACGTAAAATTTTCCATCTATTTCTTGTAATTCTTGAAAAGCGCTATCAAGTTCATTCATTTGGCAATAATCATTTGCAAAACAAATATTTGAAAAAAGAAGAAAGAACAAAAAGCAAGATAACATATAATTTTTTCTCACAAAACTCCATAGGTTATGGTTGTATAGCAATACGAGAAAAAATCGTAGAAAATTTAAAATAATTTTACAAACGTTTTCTCAAATAGTTTTCTTGAATATTAATTTTTTACAAACTCCGTTCTACTGCTCTGTTACTTTGCTTATTTTGTTCCACATGCAATCTTGCATTATCCTGTTCAATCTGAGTCTGCTTATGCATTTTATCTGAATTTTCAATCACATCATTTTGAATATTCTTTTTCAGATCCTCTTGACCCATTCCCAAACTTAATGCATCAGCAAGAGATTTATCAACACTATAGGCTTGCCTATTGCCCAGAAAAGAAGGTAAATTAGAGATAACTTGTTTGATTTCCTCCACTTGCAGTGTATTTTTACACTTTGCAGCTTCTTCTAATATTAACTGATGAGCAATTCGATGGGATAGCTCTGAACTCAATTGATAATCCTTCTGAATAGTCTGTTTTAAATGAACTTGCTGTGAAGATAATCGGCTTACTTCATTAATAATTTCTTGCTTAGTTTCCCATATCCGACCACCATATTTTTCCTCGAGAG
>NZ_FCNU01000004.1 GCF_001545115.1 Candidatus Protochlamydia phocaeensis | reverse complement strand
AATAAGTGTTCTATTAGTTGCCACTCCTCATCCGATAAATCGCTAGAATATTTCTTTCTCATTCAAAATCCTCTCATGAATCCTCATAAAGGATAATTGAAAATAAGGTTTTTTAACAGGCTCTAAGGCTTTGTTTTGAATTCTTATTCAAATGAGATTCGTGAAGCTGGCTATACTCCTTTCTTTTGGAATGGATACTCTCTAACCTTGTTACCAATAGTGGAAAAAACAGATATTTATTTATCAAAAATGATGCTTAGTAACTCAGGTCTTATCGTTATTCCTTTTAAAAATAAAACTTATGTGTGGGAAAACCATAATCATTTTGGTAAGCATATTTTACCAGAAATAGATGAACATAAGTATAATCGAGAAGTTTGGATTGAAAATTTCAAAGCTATTGCAGCGAATGATCAAGGCGATATTATTGGGCTTGCATTAAAAAATGAAAATGAAATGGAATTTATTAATAATGAAAGTAGCTTTGCTTTATGGAGAGTAGATCAAATACTAACATTTTTACCTGATTTATTGGATCATAAAAATGATAATTTAAATTTTGATCGTATGACAAATCTTGGATGGTACGTTGATATTAACAATAAAGGACAAATACTTTGTCATGGCTTCTTTGGGTCAGCTTTGCGAAAAAGTGTTTGTTTGCTTAATCCCACCCAAGATAACAGTCTTTTGAGGTAACTTATAAATCGGCTCTTTGAATAATTTCTCTCTCAAGATATTCTTCAAAAAGTCGATTAGATCCTCTTATTAATTGAAAATTTTTTTGGAAGCTCTTTTAGCTGATAATTCTACAGCTTTTTTATTTAATGATGAAAGCACATCGTTGGAAAAGCGGAGCAAAGTAATTAAGGTCTACAAAGCGAATTTATTTGAGTAGACAGTTCTTATGTAAAAGTCCAACGATTTGTTGGATAATTTAAATCTCTATTTTTCTATAAATATAATTTTTGTAGTTTTCCCATTGAAAATCCTATATTGCTTTACCTAAAATTTAATATGAAAACCCAATGAAATTTAATGGGCGTTTTTGTTAAAGTAAAATTTAGGAGATCTTATGAAGAAATCAAACTGCCTTTATGCCATTCAAACTCTTCTGAAACAGCCTTCATTTACAGCAAATGAAGCTAAAATATTTGGGGTTTTTCCTGCTCATTTAGCCTACTACATAAAAAAGGGTCAAGTTAGACGACTTGGCCGAGGGATTTATCAAGGTACTAATTTCAAGTATCCCATTGACTATTTTCAATGGGAAGATCTTATCGAAGCTGTAAACTCTGTCCCTGGAGGTGTGGTATGTCTAATTTCTGCGTTAGCACTTTATGACATTACTGAGCAAATTGCTCGACAATTTTGGATTGCCGTTCCTCATGGTACATCAATTAAGGAACGCAAGCTTACTAAGATCATACGATTTCGAAATATGGAACTAGGAAAAACTACACTTGATCTTGGCGGCATTCAAATTCCCATATTTGATCGAGAACGAACTGTCATCGATTCTTTTAGATTACTGAGTCGTGAGACTGCTATCAAAGCACTTAAAGTGGCTCTTGCTAAAAAAGGAAAAGAGCGACTTGATCTCAAAAAACTTCAAGTATATGCAAAAAAACTTAGATATAATATTCAACCTTATCTGATGACAGCAACGACATGAACAAACAAGCTTTAATATACTGTGTGCATAAGATTGCGAAAGAAGCTGAAATCTCATTCAATGAATGTTGGAAACAATTACTTCTTGAGCGTTTTTTGGTAAGGTTATCTCTTTCGGAATACTCAGATAAATTCATTTTTAAAGGAGGATTCCTTCTTTCCTACATGATGGAAATAGGACGTGAAACTATAGATCTGGATTTTTTAATTACAAAGATGAATGCTAGTGAAAAAGAGATAGAAGATGCAGTTCAAAAAATAGCTTCTATAGCATTAGAAGATGGATTTTCTTTTTTATATAAGGCTATAGAGCTTTTAGAACAGCCTCATATGGATTATCCGGGATATAGAGTGACCTTTCAAGCCACCTTTAGTAATATGAAAGATAAAATTCAAATTGATGTGGGTATAGGCGATATTGTAAAGCCCGTTGAGCAAGATTTTCATTTTTTTGGTAGTTCTAAACATGTAATGCTAAATTGTAATAACAGATAAAATATTTGATCATTCCAATATGATTAGCTAGTTTTTTAGAGAAAGATAAAGTTTTTCTTACAAGCCTTGCGACTCTTTGTCTAAGAGTACAATTAAATCTTTCAATATAACTTGTTTTGCCAGATTCTT
>NZ_FCNU01000003.1 GCF_001545115.1 Candidatus Protochlamydia phocaeensis | reverse complement strand
TGTGTCATAAGGGACTTGGTCGTACAGACATATGAGGTTCCTATTTTACTGTTTTTTTAATTTTAAAGAACTCAAATTTTAGGCCGCTTGCTCGCCATTCGGCTGCACGCGGCTTTTCTCTTGAGGGGATAGTTTAAGTTTTAGTACTTCATAAGGAGTTTTGCCTTTTAAAGCAGTATGAGGTCTATGACAATTATAGAATTTTTCCCATTCTTCTAGTTTAGCAGCAATATCGATATCATCTTTATACTCAATAAGTTGATAAAACTCTTGTTTGTCAGTGGCATGAGAACGTTCGACCTTGCCATTAAGCCTTGGAGTTCTCGGTTTTATATAAATATGACGAATGCCTAAATCTTCAAGATGCCAGTGGAATAATGATTGAAATTCATGTCCATTATCTGTTTGTACAGTATGAATACGAAAAGGGAAACGTTCAGTAAAATAACCTACAAAATCGATGGCATTTTGCTGATTATGTTTATCATATATCTTTAATGCTCTAGCACGTGTTGCATCATCAATTGCCGTATATTGGAATCTACGAATTTTATTGCCATTTTGATCTTTAAAATCTAAGAACTTAACATCTACTTGTATGCGATGACCAGGAACTTGCTTCTCATATCGTTTGAACTCTTTGACAGATCGACTTCTTTGATTAGCCGGTAATTTTTGTAAACCAACTCTTATTAGACATCCTCGGATTCCGCCAGCTGAAATTTTGATCCCATGATAACGCTCTAAATACCAGGCAATCCGCATGGGACCTAAATGATAATTTGTGCGCAAATGTACGATTTTATCTTCAATCTCTTTAGGATAACGGAGTTTAGGATTTTGAGGACAAGGCTTACTGTTGATTAATCCCGCTTCTCCTTTTTCTTTATAGGCACGCTTCCATTGATAAAAGGTATCTCGAGAAATGCCAAAATGTCGGCATGTTTTAGAAACATTTTTTATTTCTTCGGCATATCGGAGAACGCGCAACTTTCTTTGAATATCTTGTTTGGCTTTTAAGTTCATTTGGGATCCTTTGTTTGAAAAGATTTATATACCAAATCTGTCAACCAAAGTCCCAATTTTCATAAAATTTA